>NZ_CP014946.1 GCF_001606025.1 Psychrobacter alimentarius
TACTCCTGTTTAAGAGACTTTTTTAACCTTTTAAATCAATAGCTTACAAAGAGAAAAAACAGTAAATGAGCAGAAAAAACAGTAAATGAGCAGAAAAAACAGTAAATGAGCAGAAAAAACAGTAAATGAGCAGAAAAAACAGTCATATATTAAATACTGTTTATTTAACTGTTTTTGATGTTACCATAGCTTGAATGTTTTTAAAAAAACAGTAAATGAGCAGGATTAAAAATGGAAAATAATTTAGTTGTTCAATCAAACGAGCTGATTTTAGCAACATACACAATGCAAAAAACAGACAAAGAGCTAATGCTAGCGTGTATTAGTCAGATAGACAGCAGACCTGACGCACCAGAAGTAACAAAACAGACTGAATTTAAAGTGTCTGTAGATGATATAAAGTCACTGTTCTTTGGTAAGAAGTCTAAAAACGAGCAGAACGTCTATCGTGATATGGAAAACGCAAGTAAGCGTTTGTATGACGTTGATATTGTAATGAGCTTGCCCGAAAACAAAATACTTCAAACAAGACTTATCAGTAGTATTGTCTATGACCCGGATAACGGAGAAGTTTCTTTATCTTTTGCAGAAAAGATTTTGCCTTATTTGACACAGCTAAGAGCTAATTTTACTAAGTATAAGTTGCTTGAAATCGGCGAGTTATCAAGTATCCACTCAATACGTTTATATGAATTAGTCGTTATGTGGGTTAATCAGTTTCAGTACAGCAAAGATTTTACACTTGAAGAGTTTAAGCATGCAATGAATGTCAAAGGTAAATACAAGCAGTTCGGTCATTTGCGACAATTTGTTATTGAAACAGCTATTAACGACATTAACGAGAATACAAACTATAGTGTTAGCGTGGAGTATCAGAAGAAATCGAGAGGTAAGGGATTTAGAGGCTTAAAGCTGAGTTTCCATAAAAAAACATTAGACAAGCTAACGGGTGCAGACGGTGCATTATCGCAAGCAGCCATCCAGTCCATTGTCGATAGCGTGCAGTTTATGAATGACTATAACGATCATCCAAGCCTAAGTTATGACGGCAAAATGCAGACTGACGCATTTAAGCGCGAAATGATTAATATCATACAACGAGAGCCTGAAAGTTTTAACAAGCCCAATAAAGGTTTAGAGAGCTATTTACCAAAGATTAAACACTAATGTTTTTTCAAATATCCGTTAAAGTCAAAAGAACCACCGTTTTTTCTTCTTAGCCGTCGCGACGATTGAATCGTCTTTTTTTTCTTGCTCTTGCTCTTGCTCTGGTTTAAGTGGCGGCTCATCGCTCATTTCAGCTTGCTTAAACTCTAGCAGTCTTACTTGTGCGAAATCTTGGATACTGGCGTTGGCTTTATCCAGCGTTTTGTTTAACTGTCCTATCTGCTGCTGATAATTTTCAATTAACTTTTTTTGATCGCTTACCTGTTGGCTGAGGTGTTCATTCTTGAGCTTTTCAAGCGCTAATAGGTGTTCAATGTCCGTATTGTACTGAACACTTTGACTGTTCAGAGGTGTACTTTGGACAGTGTTCACTGAACGTTCAGTACGTTTTTTAGAAATGGGCTCGCCAAACACGCGCAACATTTCTGAAACGTCTATTTTCTTATCTGCTGTTCTAGAAAGCTCACCATCATTGACCTTCTGATAGATCGTGGTTCTTGATACCCCCCATTCTTTTGCCGCTTTTGTCACCGATATGTTCATTGTTCACCTAGTGTTCAAGTACGTTTTTAGTGTCTGTACAGTACAACTGTTCAGAACGTTCAGTGAACAACTATGGCACTAACCCGTCTATGAGGCAAATTATAAATAATCTGCTGTGTAAATCAGACGATTAGTTATATAGCACTCACTTTATTGAACAAATATAGGGTATTATTAATGCTTGAAAACAGTGTTTTGGGTATTAAAGAAAGTAGGTTCTATGAAAAAAGTTATTCTAAGTATGGCGTTATCTCTCTTTGCTTTATCTTCTCAGGCAGCAGTTACAGTCACTGATAATCCATTTTATAGTGATGTTGAGGTAGAGCATCCGTTGTTTGCTAAAGGTGCTGGCGGCTCTCAATGCAAAGGCTTACCGCGCACTTGTGGGCAGATGGTTAGCTGTGAACAAGCCAAACAAGCACTCAAATGTGGAAATACCAAGCTAGATCGTGATAAGGACGGCGTACCATGCGAATCAATATGTCCAGGTGGTTAATTGCAGTAGCGTCTATCGTTATGATTGGGTGCAGCTCAGGCAATACAGAAGATGATCTGTATGGTTCAGGATTTATTGAAGTGAATGAGCAGACATGGAATAAAGATTACACAACACCTTATCCGTTTACGGTGGCTGAGGGTGAGATTGCGTGTGCCTCAAATCCTTCCTTTGGTCGTGAGGTGTTTTTTCATCCTAAGGGTTACACCGATGAATCTTACGTTGGTATACCGCTCAATAAAGCAGCGGTAGATGGCTTAAAGCTAAGTCGTTTAACGCCAAATGTGCCTTATAGTGTCAAGGAAGGTGCTGATCTTAATGAGGCCGTACAAATTGGGTTGAGAGTGTGTGATGAGCAAGAGAATGAGCTTGCGAATTATTAAGTTCGGTACCCTAGTGAGGACTTGAACCTTTGGTTAGAGGTTAATAGTATCAATATTTCAAATCGCTAAAATAGTCCCAGTGTACTTACCATACAAATTTTATTTGTGATCGGTGCGCTATACAGACAGCAATACTCAGCATGAGTATTGCTGTCTGTATATGTGATAGCGTAGGTCAGCATTATAATATTAAGCTTATATAACTATAAAATAGATACTTCTAGCCAATACACAGGTGTTTTCCCTCTAGAAGCTTGAGAACGTGGCTGAAGAATACGCAATTCATATTTACCTGAATATGGGAGCGTGTAATAACCTTGATCGTCCACTTCAGGTGCATACTCTCCTGCGTTAACAGAGTCTGCTAGATTCTTATGGAATAAATAAGAATCTACATTCCCTCCCGCTATTTTGACATAAAGCCTTTGATTTTTTTTAGAGTAAAATGTATAGGAATCATAGAGCCTTTCCTAAATTTCGTGTAAGTACTTCTACAATCTAAATGATAGTTACACACTTTTTAGGAAAGGCTAGATACCCCCCCCTTATTACGTCAAGTAGTAGGGGGGCATTTTTTATATGTTCTAAATTCCCTAGAGAAACAATAGTTTTTTAATGAGATTATGAAGCTTTCATTGTAGACGAGCAGAGTGACGGATTCATTTACTGATTTAATATAACTAAGCTGTTGATTCAAAAATGATCTGTATTTAAAGCCTTCTCGATATCTTCTTTAGACTCAGCACCGACCTCTCTAAAAATATCAACCATATCATTGAGTGAAAACTGACCACCTGACACAAGCTGCCATAATTCGTCACCTACTAACAGATCTTGGCGGTCATAAAAGTTGTCCCAACGCTTATAATTATTATCCGTTCTCGACTCAGGTTTATAAGGGATGGCGATGTAGGTTTGAATTTTATTAGTGTCCTAAATTAGTTGACCACTACAATTTTTTACTTACAACACGCAACCTTTTTAACACACGTTGATTATAAATCTTGTTTTTCGAGGTGCTAATATAATTGAGTAATACTTAACTTAGATATCATAAACCACTGATTCTAATAACTTTCATCTTGTATTATCACAGATTATTGTTTATCGAGATTTTGCAATCTTTACTTAATTGGAGAAATTATGCGTGCTTTAACCTACCACGGTGCTAAAGATGTGCGAGTGGACAATGTCCCAGAGCCTAAACTGCAAGAAAAAGATGATGTTATTTTACGTGTGACTGCGACTGCAATTTGTGGCTCAGATTTACACCTGTATCGTGGCAAAATGCCTGCAACCGAGGAAGGCGATATCTTCGGTCATGAGTTTATGGGTGTGGTTGAAGAAGTAGGCTCTGAAGTCACTGCGGTTAAAAAAGGCGATAGAGTTGTTATTCCTTTTGTTATTGCATGTGGTAACTGCTTTTTCTGTCAGCATGACCTAATGTCCGCTTGTGAGACTACAAATACAGGCCCAGGCGCTGCTATTAATAAAAAAATAATTCCGCCACCGGCTGCTTTATTTGGTTTTAGCCATTTATATGGTGGGATTCCTGGTGGACAAGCAGAATTTGTACGGGTTCCTAAAGGTAATTTTAATCCGTTCAAAGTAAATGGCTCACTGTCAGATGAGAAGGTTTTATTTTTATCAGATATTTTACCAACTGCTTGGCAGGCCGTGACTAATGCCAATATTACTAAAGGTTCAACCGTAGCTATTTATGGTGCGGGTCCTGTGGGGTTGTTATCAGCAGCTTGTGCCAAAATGTTAGGCGCTGAGCAGATCTTCGTGGTAGATCATAATGACTACCGTTTGCAGTATGCCAAAGATACGTACGGGGCTATTCCGGTTAATTTCGATAAGGTAGATGCTGCTGAATTCATCATTGAACAGACCAAAGGACATCGCGGCGTTGACGGCGTTATTGATGCGATTGGCTTTGAAGCCAAAGGCAGTATGCTAGAAACAATAATGACCAATTTGAAAATTGAAGGGTCAAGTGGTGCAGCTTTACGTCAATGTATTGCAGCTGTGCGTCGTGGCGGGGTCGTTAGTGTTCCGGGTGTGTATGCAGGACCCATTCATGGTTTCTTATTTGGTGACGCTTTTGATAAAGGGCTTACTTTCAAAATGGGCCAAACCCATGTACACAAGTATTTACCACAATTATTAGAGTATATTGAAAATGGTGATTTATCACCTGAAGCTATTATTACTCACCGTATGAATTTGTCTGACGCTGCTAAAGGTTATGAAATTTTCGAAAAGCGTGAAGAAGAATGTCGTAAAGTCATTTTAACTCCTTGATTTTTCAAATTTACCCTTAACTTTTAACATTTAAGAGTTAAGTCATAGCTGCTTTAACGAGATTATCTTAAATAATGATTATCGTTAAAGCAGCTAGTAAAAAAATCTTTAACTTGTTTTTCTCTGCACACGACAAAAAAATCACCCCCCCCCAACCGATTTTCATGGGTTTAGGGATTAAAAAACCAACTAACTGTCTTAGATGGTCTTAAAGCTTAGAAGTGTAAAGCACAATAAACTTTCTCATATTTATCAGGATCATCTTTATTAGCTACAAACCCTTTGCTAACCAACGTTACCGAGTTAAATGTTTCACCTTCATCATTAGTTATCATAACAATCAAGTTTTGATCCTCAAAACTTTGGAGTTCTTTAATCAGCTCTTTAATTGTCTTAGTTCTATCTTCCCATTGCACTATACTTAAAAAATAAAACCTCTAAACGATAACCTATCTATCATTAGACTGGTCTCTGCTATTAAATGATAGTAATATCCTACTATTATCAATGAACATTCATTATTAAGTCTAAGTAATAGAGATGGCGTTATGACGGTTCGTATTTATGTGAGAGCCAGCACTAAGGATCAAGACGCTAAGAGAGCATTGTCTGACTTGATTAGCTTTAGCCAAAGCTATGATGATATCTATGCTGAATACATTGAGCATTTCAGTGGTACGAAGCTCGATCGACCGGTATTAGCCAAACTGCTAAAGGACGCTGAGCAAGGCGATATTCTGCTGGTTGAAAGCGTGGATAGATTAAGCAGGCTATCTCAAGATGATTTTGCAATTCTAAAGCAGCGTATCAAAGATAAGGGCTTACGATTGGTGGTGGCGGATCTACCAACCACGCATACGGTAAGTAAAGGTATGACAGGTGATATCCTAACAGTGATTAACCATATGCTGATCGATTTGTTGGCAACGATGGCAAAGCTTGATAACGACAAGCGTAGAGAGCGCATCAAGCAGGGATTGGCTAACAGTGGCTATAAACCTACTGGTAAGAAGCCTAATACGACGAAACACAATCGTATTAAAGAATTGGCTAGTAAAAACAACATGACAAAAGAAGAGATCGCTAAGGCCGTTGGTGTTGGGGTGGCTACCGTTTATCGAGTATTAAAGCAGGGATGATAGCTGAGGTATTTAACTATTTACTTGCCTTCATTATAGATATGATGCTATCAGATACATAATGGTTAAAGGGCGGTTCTAGATAAGTAAATTACAACGATTTAATTAGCTCGATTAACCTAGCTGCTCAAGATATGAGAGTTTGAGATGATTATGAGCATTTTGGTAGCTCTCTGCCTCTAGGCTAGCTAATGTTTGCTCTACGTACTTATTGATGCCATCAATCATCTCATTGGCATCTTCTTGCCATTCAAAACTGTAATCTGTATCAAGAGAATCTAGATCATCAATTTTTTTTAGATTAATTAAGGCATCCATGAGTTTGCGTAGATTATTAAAGTCTAGGCTCGATATTGCGGTCTGCTTCTTAATGTTTTGCATCGAGAAAACCCCCATGGCTATTAGGATCTTTTAAGTGGTTCCATTATAGCGGTCTATTTTAAGTGGTCTGTTAATAGGTTTAGAGGGTGAGATAGCTGGTTCCCTTGGGGTATACCTTAATAGAACCAGTGAAAACTGATTTCTTCTATCCAAAGTCATTTCTCATAACATTTCTTATGAGAACAATGATTCGAGAGTCACCAGCGCATAGGTGCTATATAAGGCAGAGCAGATTTGAGTTGCTCATAAGTACCATTTACCAGAATATCATCTGTTACTTCCTGAATATTAGTATGACCACAGAATGCCATGCTGATATCACATTCTTTATAAATGATCTCAAGCGCACGACGTACACCATCTTCGCCATAAGCACCAAGTCCGTAAAGAAACGCGCGGCCAATAAGTGTGCCTTTGGCACCCAATGAGATTGCTTTTAAGACATCTTGACCAGAGCGGATACCGCTGTCTAACCATACTTCGATATCACTATTCTCAGCATGAACCGCTTGTATAATATCACTTAGCGCAGCAATAGAAGATGGTGCACCATCTAATTGACGCCCACCATGATTCGAAACCACCAGTGCATCAGCCCCACTACGTGCGGCCATGATCGCATCTTCAGGCTCCATAATGCCTTTTATAATGAGCTTACCGCCCCACATATCTTTGATGCGCGCGACATCATCCCAGCTAAGTGCAGGATCAAATTGCTCTGCCGTCCACGCTGATAAAGAAGAGATGTCTTCGACATTTTTAGCATGACCGACAATATTACCAAAAGTACGCCGTTTAGTACCCAGCATATTCATGCACCATTGCGGTTTGGTCATTAAGTTTAAAATATTGGCAAGCGTTGGTTTAGGGGGTGCAGAAAGACCATTTTTAATGTCTTTATGACGTTGCCCTAATACTTGTAAATCGGCGGTCAAGATAAGCGCTGAACAATTGGCTTCTTTGGCACGGCGAATTAGGTTGGCTATAAATTCCTGATCGCGCATCATATACAGCTGAAACCAAAACGGTGCACTAGTATGCGTCGCCACATCTTCAATAGAACAAATACTCATAGTCGATAGCGAAAACGGTACACCAAATTTCTCAGCCGCGCGCGCCGCATGAATCTCACCATCTGCCCACATCATACCCGTGAAGCCTGTTGGCGCGATCGCTACGGGCATATTGACAGGCATCCCCAGCATTTCAGTAGCAAGCGATCGTCCTTCCATATTGATCATCACACGCTGGCGCAGCTTTATACGGTCAAAGTCAGTCTCATTATTATGATAGGTGGTCTCAGTCCATGAACCGGAGTCGACATAATCATAAAACATACGGGGTACTTTACGTTCAGCGACTTGGCGCAAGTCTTCAATATTTGTAATTTTGCTTAAATCTTTCACGGGGTTTTCCTTGATAACTATTTAGTAATTGTAATGTAGTCACTGTAACTAACCATTCTGAATCTAATATAGATAATACAATGGCGTCAGAATGATGAGTTCATAGGATTTTTTAGTGTAGCTATTAAATATTAATTAATTGCCTTTTTTCTACTGGTCAGCGACATTAGTACAAAAAATACTACTGGCCAAATGATAGCCAAAATCCACCACCAAAAATCACCAAAAATGATACCCATACCAATCAATCCAGCTTGAATGACGTAGTAAATCATGGCGAGCAAGGTTTTTCGAATGACGTAGCCTTCTTTATCTATTAACCCGACCACTGCACACGCGGCAACCACGTTATGTACTGAAATCATATTACCCGCTGCACCGCCCACTGCTTGAAGTGCTACTACTTGTGCAGCATGGCTGCTATCAAGGCCAATTTGGCTGGCAGTTGACCACTGAAAATAAGAAAACATCATATTACTGATGGTATTGGAACCTGCAATGAACGCACCCATTGCGCCAATCCATGGCGAGACTAGCGGCCATGCATTTTGAAACGCCCCAGCCGCACTTTCAGCCAATAATATCGGCATGGCTGGTAGCGAAGTGGCGACATCGGCGGCTGAACCTGAATTAATAAATACTTGTACCATCGGCACCGAAAACAATAAAGCTGGCGCTGCCGCAATCATAGTTTTTGCTGAATTAATCCAACTACGTTTTACCGCTTGTCTGTTCATTTTAAACAGCAATATACACAGTAATGAAGTAATAATTAAAATAGTACCCGGAGAATAAGCGAGTTGTATTTTACTAGAAATAGTCGTACCAAAAAGATTGGCAAGGTTAATCGTTGTGAAGTCCCCTACCAAAAAGTTTTTCAGCGGTGTCACAACCCGAGATACAATTAATAGCCCAATAACAATAATATAAGGAGAAAATGCCCTTATTAAAGTAAACTTTGGTGCTATTGAATCATCATATTGTTCTTCGTCCAAAGTACCTAGCCAATCTTTGTCCCAGTCGTCTCGGGGTGCAAAATCGAAGATATCTTTCGGCATTAAAAATCCGCGCTTTGCCGCAGGAAGTACAATCAGTAAACCGATAAAACCGCCTACTAATGATGGAAACTCAGGACCTAGGTATTTAGCCACCAAAAAGTAGGGAATGGTAAAGCTGAGACCGGCAAAGAGTGCAAAAGGCCACACTTTGAGCCCTTCGATAAAAGAGCGTTTTTCGCCAAAAAATCGCGTCAAAAATGCACTTAAAATTAGCGGAATTAAAAAGCCTACTAATGCATGTAACAGCCCGATATTAGCGGTAATTTGTAAGAGATAATTTTCAGCAGAGGTCGGCGCAATAGACTGAGCTAGATCTTGTTTATCACTGATACCAGACCAAACGCCAAGTAATATCGGTGTGCCAACGGCACCAAATGACACCGGCGTAGACTGGATAATCAACATGACCATAACAGAAGCCATTGCTGGGAAACCTAGCGCCAATAATAGTGGAGTACCGATAGCAGATGGCGTACCAAATCCTGATGAGCCCTCCACCAATGAGCAGAATAACCACGCCACAATGATTGCTTGAACGCGTCTGTCAGGCGAGATATCCATAAAACCTTTACGAATGGCGATGATGGCACCACTTTCTTTTAAGGTATTGAGTAACAAGATAGCCGCAAATACGATGAATAAAATCGTGAGCGCTACAATAATACCGTTAACAGTGGCAGCAGCGACTTGAGCGCCACTAGCATGCCAAACGAAAAAAGCTAGCAATGCCGTTGCAAGATAAGCTGCGCTCATAGATATTTTTGCCGGTAGCCGCAGGACTACAAGTAACAAGAAAACGACGAGAATAGGCGCTAAAGCCAAAAAGGTATACATTATAACAATCCTTGTTGATAAGTGTACCAGCCAATTATTTTATTAAGCTGGAATCACTAAACCTGAAGTTATGCCAAAGTCTTTTTAGCTTTTAAATAACATATTATTATTTGACTTCAACAGTCCTCTGTTTTTATATTTTTACGAACATAAGAATATCTTTAAGTTATCGAGATTCGATAGTTCTTCTGTATTTAATATGGTAAATTGCTTGGACAGCCAAAATAGCAAAAGTTGACAAATTATACTAGTAAATAAATATAGATCAAAAAATTAAAAGTTATGACGATCTTGATCAGCGAGTCTTTGATTATAATCTCGATGATTACAGTAATGAGCCCTATCGTCGATTGCTCTCGTTAATCCTGCATAAAATAAAAGCCACCAATCTCTATATATAAAGTAAGGGGCTTGATAGCGAGGCTAAAAAAAGATGAGCTACAACTGAAAATTTAAGTCCTCACTAGGGAACCGAACCAGTGAAATTGGTTTGTCATAGGCATACTTACAATAGATTATAGGTCAATGATAGGCTGTCAGATGGTTTTAGCTGTTCTGTACTTGCAGTGAGTAATTCGATTTTTTTTGGCACTACACAACACTTAGTGTATATTGATTGAATAACCACAAAGATAAAAGGGGATTAGCATTGAGTAATAAGCGTTTTATCTTTAGGTCACTTGGTGTCTGCGGTTTAATTTTCGTTTTGTCTGCGATGGTTGCTGCTAGGTTTTTTTAGTATGGTGACTGAATATTGAGTATGACTCCTACACAAGGAACCAAACTGGCGGTCGTAACCCTTACTGCTTATGACTTGTAGTTTTTATAATCTGCTCAATACCAACAACAATACCAACAATCGGTTTTTATTCTGTTAAATCAGTAACCCTGCTCATTCAACCGCCTATATGATTGACAGCCATATACATAACCGCCATCGCAAGCTTTCCCATACCATTCTTTTGCCGTAGATTTGTTTTGTCGAACAAAATCACCAGCTTCATAAATTTGTCCCATTTCAAGTTGAGCAAATATATAATCCTGATCAATGGCTTTATTTAACCAGTAAAGATGCTTTTCACGATCTTTAGGAACGCCCGAGCCAAGTCTATATCTAACTGAAAGTACATATTGCCATTTAGCTACCCCTTGTTCAGCTAGGTATTTAGTTGCCTCAACTTTCTCTGCCTCTGCTTTTGATATTTTTTGTGCTGTAGGCTTTACATGCTCCATTGCTGTACTTGAAACCATCAGCCCGAACGATAAACCTAGAACCATAAGCCCATTAGTAACTATATTTTTCAGTAATTGCATGGTCTTTATTTTCCTCGAAAGTGGTTTAAATCCTGATCGGTGCGCTATACAGGCATCGAACTATATGATGAAAATTTTTCAAGTTACTTCCTACTAGATTAACGGTAGGGTCAGATGTAAGGATAGTTATAATGAAATACATCAAACACTTTGTAAATTCTTATGGAGAGCATACTTGGGATTTTACGTACTACTATCATGAAGTAGTTCCTAAGATACTTAAACATAGGGATGAGTTAAGCCCGATTTTATCAAGTGATTTAAACGGAATAGATAATAGAGAGAAGACGCTTAATAAAGGCATAATCCAGACGATTTATTATGATTTAGAAAATGATAGGATTTCGTTGAAGATCGAGCAAAGACAAGGCAAAGATTTAATAGAAATCATCTATTCCGGTATTGTGAATGTTAATATCAATTGTTGTATATTACCAATCACCATAATGGTACATGAAGTAGACGTAACGCCTGATAGTAATATCATACATTCACTATTTTTATTAGGTGATACAGAAATAGTTTTTGAATGCAAAAAAATAGAATTAAAGACTATACCTCTTGAAAAAGTCACAAGTTAAGCTCAAAATCAACCGCACTGTCTAATTGATTATGTCAATATCAAAGCATATATTTTAGGTTCAACTCATCAAAATATATAGCAAGAAACTTTGACTATACTGCGTTTATTATAGATGTGTTTGTCCGTAGTATTGTTGGCTGGAAGGTGTCTAATCGTATGAACATCGATATGGTGATGGCAGCGTTAAATCAAGCCATTGCAGACAGAAACAACCCAAAAGACGTTATTCATCGTAGTGATAGAGGCGTTCAGTATTTATCTATTCGTTATACTGATCAGATGGCTGATTCTGGCGTTATTACCTTTGTTGGAACGCGGGTAATTCATGTGATAATGCATAGTACGATTGGTTATGTATCACCTTTTGAGTTTGAAAAGCAATATTATGATCGTCTTAATGAGTCAGGCAAAGTTGCCTGACTCAAATAAAACGCTCTCCGATATAGTCGGGGCGGTTCAGATAGCCAACTGGTTTAATATTATTCCGGTATATATGGGGTTAAAAAACGCACTAAGGCAGTGATTATTAAGAGTATTAGAAGAAGGTGTTGATATTTTATAAATCGTTCTGGGATAAATAAACACAGCACGGATACTATAAAAATTCCTATAATTTCAATCAAATTAGATAGACTTTGAGAGCCAAATCCTAGCCCAGTTAATACGACCCACAAAAATGATGGTAAGAATACTAGGCTAAATTTTTTCAATGGTTTATTCATAGGTTAGGCTTATCTTCTATGTGGGCGCAATTTCTATTGCACCGGCAACGGCACAACCCTGATATACTTCGCCTGCGTAAGTTAATATTGCAGTAAGTTCATTTTGATAGCCATTGTCATCGATACAAAGGTTATTTTTTATATTCACAACAATAGGCTGTCCATTGATAGTACTCGCGTATTCGACACCTTCAGTATTGACAGAACCAGAACCCTCCACGATAACTGTTGCTGTCGTTGGCTTTAAGAAATTCGCCTCTATACTTAGCTCATTTCCTTCAATCACTATTCGCCAAATTTTTTCTTTAGCGGTGTTTCCAAAAGCAGTAAATGCCGCTGACGCTACCGGCACTTCTATTGTAGGCTGCTTACTCAGATCCGTGGTGTCGGCACGATGGTTATTACAAGCCACTAGAGCTAAGCTGCCCGTTAAGCACATTGTCGTTAGAAGCAAAGAACGCATAATTTTTCCTTTAAATATAATAAGAGAACACCACTATTTAGCAGTGTTCTCTTTGTTTACGTGATGAAATTCAGGTTTTTACTACCATAGGTAGGTTTACGGTAGGACTAGAAGTTAGGGTCGTTACAGGTGGCCTTATTCAGTAACTTACCAACGTACTCTCTATATTAGTAATACTAATATAACATATCTATAAAGGTTGACAGTGTGGAGTAAGATAAAATCGTTTTTTTACTGTTTGAGTGTTTAAAATATGAAAAACTTAACGGCTGCTATTCTAATTGCGCTTCCTGTTCTAATGGTAAGTCCTACAGTAATGGCCGCATCTTCAGATGCAGTGGCTAAAACTGTTGATGTTCAATTTAAAAAAGGCGCTAGTTCAGCTAACTATTATGGGAAATTAAAGGGTAGTAAGTACGATTCCTATACATTTTATGCCAAAAAGAACCAAAAGCTTTCTGTTAAAACAACGGGAGGGAATGTAGATTCTTATTTATTTAATAAGAATCTATCAGATTCTGTCAATGTAGGAGAATATTCCTCTGAACTAGATAACCAAGGTTATTACAAGCTTCCATATTCAGGTAAATATGAATTGCGTATTCTTCAGCCACGTTCTCAAGCTTCTAAAGGAAAAACACCTCCATATTGGCTAGAACTATCTATTCTATAGGTATATAAGCTTAATAATGGAGAGCATCCTATATTCTGTGTAACAGCTATGTGGCTTTCATCAATAATTACACAAAATGTAGGATGCTCTCAGCTTTTCATGCTACCAGCCATCTGCTGGGCCAGTTTTTTAATGTCGTTTTGTTTAGTCATTGCTTATTCTCCTGTTAATGGATTATAAGCAGTTACACAGTTTTTAGGAAACTCCCCTAGGTTTTTTTAGTTTCCTATACTAGAACCAAACTGTAGGCTGTACGTCCAGTGTTTATGGTCTTTCTTGTTTGCTAGATGATTCCTTTAACAGCACTTTTAACATCATTACCTATTGCCCACGCAAATCTGGATTATTTACACCAGTAGCATAACTATTATCATCTAGCAGCGAATCCTGTTCCCCATAATTAGCCATAGAGTCAGATTGCGTTTGGTGACTACTGCTAGGTTGATTGCTTTCAAAACCTGTATTTTGATCAAAATCCTCTTGATTATTTTCTTTTGCGTTGGCTACAAATGGACCCTCTTCCTCACCCAAGCCCATATCGCCACCCAAACTTTCAATCATACTTTTAAACAATTCTTTATCCGATTTTCTCGTTAAAAAATCTGGAAAATGAATCGCAAAGTACTCTCGAATCATCTGCTCACTCTCACCATCAGTTGCCAACACCTGACCTAAAAACGCACCCATTAAAATCTTCTGCTTGTTCAGGCGTTTCTCTAACTTTACTTGCTGAACCTTAGCTTGGCGTTTTAACTCTTCCAACCGTTGACGCTCTTTTAACTCATTAGAATCTTGATTATCAAAAATAGACACAGGCGCTTTATTATTAGATACTGACATCAGAGTTATCCTTATCGATTAAATTTCACTCAGCATAGCAAGCACCCCACTATCATTCAATCACTTGTGGTAAGCTTTAACACAACCACATCCGAAACCTTAGATAGCTTAGTTTATTATTTAATAGTGGCGTCTCCCTGACTAAGGGCGAAGTAACGACTCAAAATTTAATCTATCCACTTCGTTACTATTCTTAATTTTGAATCCTTCTTCGTTGGGGAAACCCCAAACCCCGCACACCACAAAAAGCGGTGGTGTGCAAAAAGCAAAAATAGCAGGTGACTCTTTATGACAATGGTACACATTGCAACAAAGGCGATTTCTCGAAAAGCAGGACAGTCGGCTGTGGCGTGTGCCGCCTATCGTGCTGGCGATGTGCTTGATGATGCCAAATATGGCAAGACCCATGACTATAGTAAAAAGTCTGGGGTGATGAGCAGCGATATCGTTTTACCATTTTCATTAAAGGCGCTGGGTGTGAGTGTGGATCGGGAGACGCTTTGGAATACTGCCGAAGCGGCAGAGACACGTTCGGACAGTCGGGTGGCTCGTGAGTGGCTGATTAATTTGCCTCATGAATTGTCTGAGGAAGAGCGCCATTCACTGGCTATCAACTTTGCCCAAAAGCTTTGTGACGATATGGATGTGATTGCGGATGTGTGTATCCATCGTCCGGTGATGAAGTTGCCTTTTGATCCCAATGTACCGCCAAGCTCGAAGTATTTGCGTGAGGATGAGGAAAACCCTGATCCCCGTAATTTTCACGCGCATATTTTAGTCACTACTCGAGCGCCTACCATTGGACCAAATAAAACCTTGGCATTTGATCCAAAGCTTAAGACCCCGTTTGAGTGGTCCAATAAAAAACGTAAGGCGCATGATCTGCCGTCATCGATGCAGGAGATTAAGCGTATTCGTGAGATGTGGGTAGATACCGCCAATAAGGTATTGGCCGAATATCATCTACCGCTGATGGATGCGCGCAGTTACAAGGATCAGGGGCTTGATCAGCAGCCCACCATTAAAATGGGGGTAGAGGCGACAGCAATGGAGCGCCGAGGCATCACGACCGAAAAAGGTAATACCAACCGCGCCATCAAAGCACGTAATAACTTGGTGGCTGACAACCATATCAAACAGGAGGCAGACAATGAGCGACGAATTAGCGCACTTAGAAAAGGACTTGCTTGGGCAACTGAGAAAAATGCAAGACTACCTGGCAGCATTGGAGGCACAAAACAACGAGCTGACTTTGCAAAACACCTCTCTGGAAGCTCAGAATACTACATTACATACTGCACAAAACAATCTCATAGAACGGCAATTCGAGTTGACGACACAAAACGATGCGTTGAAGAGGCAAAATCAGGCATTGCTTGGGCAGCTAAACAGTGCGAAGACCTACCAAAGCGATGTGATGACACAAAACAAAGAATTAATGACACAAAACAAGAAAACAATAAGCTCACACAACGAATTGACGACACAAAACAAGCAATTGAGGGAATCACTGAAGCTATCGGAAAGTCAAATATTGAAATTAACAAAGCAACTGAGCGAAGTGCAAGACCAGCCCCTAGTCCCTTCGATGACGACGCACGACGAGCAAGAGCTGCTCGACTTGATCGACAAGAAGGACGCATTGATCGAGACACTCGAGCAAACCGTTTTGAAGATGAGAGAATCTTTGAGTATGCTGAACGTATGAAGCTGCACCTAGCGATGCGCTTGATACAACGTCATCGTGAGGCGATGGCCATCAACTGGGCGCAAGGAGAAACCGCGGCTGACGCCCCTGATAAATTTGATCAGCGTCAAGTGGCACTACTTAGCGAGTTTGCACAGCGCCATGGTATTGAGGACCACGATAAAGCCGTGGAATTTACCGCGCACTTACGCCAAGTGGCCAAACGTTTTGATTACACGCTGGTTGAAAACAACAAAGCCATCATCAAGCTGTTGCGTGATCCTAACGCTGAACGTGAGCAGTATCTAGCGCTTACCAAGCATTTTACAGATTTCAGAGACAATATCGATCAAAAACGAGCGGCATTTAATACCAGCATCATCGACAAGCTAGGCGGTAGCGCAGGAGAGGTTGGCAGAATGACTCGGGACATCATCTCATCGTCTAGCTACATAGAAGGGTTAAACCATTACATCAATAATGATAGTCATTCAGTTGAGGCAAGAGACGTTGCCAAAGAATATTTAGCAGATACCTTGGATAAAACCTGTCAGCAATTCAAACTTGCGTTGCGTGATGTTAACTCTTTACCACCAACCCAGCGTAAAACCTACTCAGAGGCGCTTAAAGCCACTTTAGAGACGTTTACTGAGCAATATGGCAAAGAGCTGTCTGAAAGCCAACACAAAGCCCTACAGGGCGGTTTAGAGTCGTACAAACATCAGGTTAATAAAACTCATTCACCTAGCCGAGGATTTAGTCTTTAATCTACTCCTCAAAAGAACCGTTACTAAGGAATAAATTGCTTAGACAAGCTACGTGGTTTAAATGATGATTTTTCACTTATCCACAAAAAAATTTATCACCCGTTTCTTTAAGGGTTTTTATTTGATCCTGTTTACTCCTGTT